>NZ_WIAE01000041.1:0-1010 GCF_009828605.1 Arthrobacter zhaoguopingii
ACCCCTCCTGGTTGAGCGCCTTTCGAAGTCCTTCCGGGGTGTCCGCCGGGTCGAGGATGTGAGCTTCAGCGTCGGCGCCGGCCGGATCACGGGCCTGCTCGGGCCCAACGGCGCCGGGAAGACCACCACGATCCGGATGCTGCTGGGTTTGATCGCCCCCGATGCCGGGAAGGCGCTGGTGTTCGGGAAGCCGTTCCGCGACCTGTCCGATCCCACCCGGGTCATCGGAGCGGTCCTGGATGCAGGCGGTCTGCACCCCGGTCGCACCGCACGCCAGCACCTGCGGATCGCCGCCGCCCAGGGCCACCACGCGGCGGCCCGGGTGGAGGAGGTCCTCACTATTGTGGGCCTGAGCGCCGACGCCGACCGCCGGATCCGTGATTACTCCCTGGGCATGCGCCAGCGTGTTGCCATCGCCACGGCGATCCTCGGGGACCCGAAGATCCTGGTGCTCGATGAGCCGGCCAACGGCCTGGATCCTGCCGGCATTTACTGGCTCAAGCACTACCTGCGCTCCTTCGCCGACCATGGCGGCAGTGTCCTGCTGTCCTCCCACATCCTCGCCGATGTGGAGCAGATCGCCGATGACATCGTGGCCATCGCCGAGGGGCAGGTCCGCTCAGCGACCACCCTCGCCGAAGCCCTCGCCGCCTCCGAGGGCGACCTCGAGGACTTCTACCTCTCCATGATCAGCTCCTCCGAGATCAGCTCTTTCGAACGGACCCCCCATGCTGCGCGCTGAAACCCTCAAACTCACCACCATCCCTGCAACGAAGATCGCGGCCCTCATCGCGGCCCTTGGCCTGCTGGCCACCCAGCTGACCTCCACCGTCCTGTTCCCTTACCTCATCGACAGCGAAGGCACTGACCCGGAAGTCGCCGGCGAACTGCCAGTCATCGATATGACGCTGGCCTCCGAGCAGCTGACAGCCCTGAACCCCCTCGGAGGCAGCGGTTCCCTCGGGGTCGTCCTCATCGCCGTCATCCTCCTCGGCGTCCTGGCCGGGATC
>NZ_WIAE01000042.1:0-794 GCF_009828605.1 Arthrobacter zhaoguopingii
CCGCCGAAGGCGTTGTTGATGAAGGATCCGCCGCGGATGTTGCGTGAGGTCAGGACCTGCTTCTGGAAGAAGTCGAGCTTGCTGTCCTCGGGCACGACCGGCATGCCCTTGTGGTTCGGGGCGAACGAGGCGCCCATGTAGAGGCCGAACACGGCCAGCTGCACGCCCAGGAAGGCGAAGGCCATGCCCACGGGCAGGAACCAGAAGAGGATGCCCAGGTAGGCGGTGAAGCGCACCGCGAGCAGGGCCAGCTCGACCCAGCGGCCGGGCACGGTGCCGCGGCGGAACAGGGTCATGATGGAGCGGGCGTGCAGGTTCAGGCCCTCCAGGGTGAGCAGGGGGAAGAACAGGTAGCCCTGGCGGCGGGTGATCCAGGCCTGCAGGCCGCGGGCCTTGGCGGCGTCCTCTTCGAGGAAGGAGATGGTGTCGACCTCGATGTCGGGGTCCTTGCCGCGGGTGTTGGGGTCGTTGTGGTGGCGGGTGTGCTTATCGATCCACCAGGCGTAGCTGATGCCGACCACGCCGGCGGCCAGGACCCGGCCGGACCAGTCGTTGGCGCCGCGGGTCCGGAAGATCTGGCGGTGGGAGGCCTCGTGGGCCAGGAACGCGGTCTGGGTCAGGACCACGCCCAGGGCCGCGGCGATCAGCAGCTGGAACCAGGTGTCCCCGAGCAGGGCGAACCCGGTCCAGGCCGCCCCCATGGCCAGGGTGAGCAGGGCGAACACCGAGACATAAAAGCGCCGGCGCCGGGTCAGCAGCCCCTCCTTCCGGACCTGCTTCAGCAGAACCGAATA
>NZ_WIAE01000043.1:0-693 GCF_009828605.1 Arthrobacter zhaoguopingii
TCTCATCCCTGGGGATGAGGCCGGGTTCATTCCCTGAGGCGATGATCCTGCTTCGTGAAACTGGAAAGCTGAAGCAAGACGATGCGCACCTGCGCAATCGTCCCCTTCACTAGCTATCACCACCCAAGGAGAACAACGTGAAAACAACGAAAAGCATGGCCCGGAGGATCACCGCCTCTGCAGCGATCATCGGTATTGGTGTCGGCGTCACAGTTACCACCACAGCGGCAAGTTCGGTGCCCGGCGCCGATGTGCAGGCCGCTGTTATCTCACCGCTGGTGTCACAATCGGTCGCCAACTACGAAGGAAAATGGGCTGTCCAAGGTGGAACGTTGGTCGAATCCTTCCAGGAAAACGGCGAGGTCGTCTCAACGGGATCAACGTCTCTTCGAACCGGCCTACCGGCGGACCAGATCATCTCATTCGGCTATGTCGCAGGCTTTGGAAGTGCAGCGACCGGGCAGAACTACGCTCAGCTCAGCGGGCAGGCAGGAGAAGACGTCACCGCAGTACGCGTCATCAGCGCCTCCGGAACCGTGACCGAAACCACGCTAGCCGACGGTATCTGGGGTGCTGTGTGGCTTGCTGGCAGCAACCCCGGAGAGTACAGCGCAGCCACCCTCGAATTCGACACTCCCGCGGGCACCCGCACCGTGTCCACCATTGACGTCGATGTCATCGCAGCCGACCAAA
>NZ_WIAE01000044.1:0-599 GCF_009828605.1 Arthrobacter zhaoguopingii
CCGGGCCCGCACCGGTGCCGGGGAGGCGGGGGTTGGTGGCGGTGTTCATCACCGTGGCGAGGTGTTCGAACTGCTCATCCGTGGCCCCGATCTCCAGGAAGTGCAGCCCGTTGCGGCGCCCGCGCAGGAACACGCCCTGGCGGGCCCGCAGCAGCTTCTCCGAGGGTTCGTCCCCGTCCTGGTCCAGGACGCTCTCCCAGCGCCGGGTGAGCGCGCGCAGCAGGTCCTCATCGCTCTGGGTTGCCTGACTGGTGAGGTGGCGTTCCATCGCCTCAAGGTCCGGCGGTGCGGCGGCGGGCCTGGTCCTTTCGATGGCATCGCGGATCAGGGTCGCGGCCCGCCCGCTGACCTCTCCGGCGCCGCAGGCCGCGCCGAGGACCTCCAGCGCGGCCGGCGCCTCCAGCCCGCCGGCGGGCACCGCCGGCAGGATGGCCGCGGCCAGGCGCAGCCGCCGGGCCGCCTCGCCGCGGCTGATCCGCAGCCGGCCCCGCAGGTAATCGGCGGTATCCCTAAACTCCGCCCGGGCAGCACCGCCGCCCCCGGGCCCGGTGCCGGGAGCCGCCCCGGAAGCAGCGCCGGGAGCAGCCCAGTGCCCGCCG